>NZ_JALPZP010000028.1:0-438 GCF_041414895.1 Agrobacterium sp. O3.4 | reverse complement strand
CGGAGATTTCCAGCCGCATGGTGCCGCGCAGCGCCGCATCGAGGTTGGAAAGCGGCTCGTCGAACAGGAAGGCTTTCGGTTCGCGCACGATGGCGCGGCCGATGGCGACGCGCTGGCGCTGGCCGCCAGACAGCTGCGAGGGCCGGCGTTCGAGATAATCGGTGAGGTTCAGCACCCGGGCGGCATCTTCCACCTTTTTATCGATCACCGCCTTGTCGAGCTTGGCCATCTTCAGCGGGAAGGCGATGTTGTTCCTGACACTCATATGCGGATAAAGCGCATAGGACTGGAACACCATGGCAAGGCCGCGTTCGGCCGGGGCCTTTTCGGTGGCGTCATTGCCGTCGATGACGATCTTGCCGCCGGAGACGTCCTCCAGCCCGGCGATGAGGCGCAGAAGCGTGGACTTGCCGCAGCCCGACGGGCCGACGAAGACGA
>NZ_JALPZP010000027.1:0-462 GCF_041414895.1 Agrobacterium sp. O3.4 | reverse complement strand
CCTCGCCACGTGCCGCGACAACTTCCTGGCGTTTTGCAATCCGATCGATGGCGGCTGTGTAGTCCGGCAAGGCTGGGAATTTGTCCTGGTAGAGCTCGCTGCCCGGCTTTCCCAGTTGCCTGGCCAAGATGTCCCTGTCGGCGGTGTCCTTGAGCGAAGTGAAAAGCTGCGTCCGCTCGTCGGCCTTGCTCAGCAAAGCGCTATTGGCGTTGATGCCATGGGCAGCGTCGTTCAAGAGATAGATTTGGTCAACACGTTTGCCGTCATCATGTCGCGTAAGTTCATAGGCGGAGCCGATGACCGTCATCGGGCCTTCGATTTTGTAGCCCTTGACGCCCCTGTCACCCGGCTCGCCGGTGCTGGCCTCGAAGGTCTTGCTCTGACTGCTGCCATCGGGTTTGAAGGTAACGGATTTGCCTTCGATCTTTTCGATCCGGCCGGCTTCACCGGCAATGAGATTCC
>NZ_JALPZP010000026.1:0-714 GCF_041414895.1 Agrobacterium sp. O3.4 | reverse complement strand
ACACACTCTGAAATAATGCGGAGGAACATCGACAAGAACGGCGAAAATCCGCCGATCAGGCCGCGCTCCTCCGCATTACGACGACCTCGTGATTAGTAAAGTTATGCTCACCTCGCCATAACTTGACAAAGGGCTTAACGTAGGCCGGCGGGATCAAGCGAACATCATGGCCAAGTTTGCCGATCTCACGCGCCCAGTAATGCGCGGTGGCGCAGGCCTCCATCGCGACGATGCATTTGGGCAGTTCCGTAAAGAAGGTGACGACTTGGCCGCGAGACAGTTTCCTGCGCAAGACCACACTTCCATCGCTTCTGGCGGCATGAACCTGAAACACCCGCTTTGCAAGGTCCAGGCCAACGATGCTAACTTCCTTCATGGATGCTCTCTCCTCTAAGTGACGTTCTCGCGAACGTCACTCTGGCACATTGCGATGCCGTCGGGAGGGGGCATCCACTCCATCAGCTCTCAGTGCAAATCAACACCCGCACCCTTGTCGCGTCATCAATGGCAGTGAACTGGAAGCGTCGAACCTTTTCACCGCACGCCCCTTTAAAAGTCAGGAACTTGACGTCCATCTGAATGTGGTGGAGATAATATTTGCTCCGGAGATGGAGAACCTTCTCTTCGATCTCGATAGGCGTTCTGTTGGCGTGCCATTTAGGAATGGGCGGGTGATTCACCAAACCGGCGTCGCCGTGTTTCCGATAGGCTTCA
>NZ_JALPZP010000025.1:0-829 GCF_041414895.1 Agrobacterium sp. O3.4 | reverse complement strand
CGAGCCGAAGGAGCTTCATGATATCCGGACCGGCACCTTCGCGGTCGGGACAAACAACCAATACTTCACGAACCTCGACTTCGTGAACGGCATGCTGCGCGACCAGTCGATGTACACGTGGTATCCGTTGCTGCTGACGTTCCAGGATGAGCGATTTACCCTCGAGCAGTGCTGCGCACTCGTGCACCGCTTTGACTACGCATACAGCAACTATCTGCGCTACAGCGGCTTGCAGGAAATGGGCGCTTTTGCCGAAGCGATCACCAAATATCTTCCGACGGCTGGTAGCCGCGACGAGGCGGTTGAGGCCGTCAAGGCGTTCCTGGGTTACCTCAACCGTTTGGCCGCCTGGTCATTCCATTACTTCCCTTGGAGCATCGGAAAACATCTCACTTACGAGACCCCGGAAGGTTCCATCGCGGCCCTGGCCGATCCCTCTCGGCGTGTTCAGATCCGCGACGGTCAAAAGGTACGGCTTACCTGGGAGCCGCTGGGCATCAGCGTCATTGCCTATCTCGCGACGAAGGAAAACCCCGAACTCTGCAACGACCTTATTCAAGCTCTGCCCTTCACGGTTGTTCAGGACCATGCCGTTGTCAGCGGTGAATCCATGTACGCGTGGGCGCCTGTCGTGAGCACCGCAAAGGTTAACGTCAAGGAACGGCAGTGCGATGCTCCGGTCGGCCGTATCCGCTATTCCCAGGGCACCGGCAACAAGGTCATCGTCCAGTATGGTGAAGTCACCGAAGATATTGCGACACCGGTTCTCGGTGAGATCCTGCCGGAGTATGCCGACGATATCTATAAGGTTGGTCGCGCTGTTCTGGAA
>NZ_JALPZP010000024.1:0-1179 GCF_041414895.1 Agrobacterium sp. O3.4 | reverse complement strand
CTCTGTTGGTCGATTGACCCGCAGAGGTTCGGCACCGAATAATGCAAAGCAAGCCGATCGGAAAACAGCGAAAATCCGCCGATCAGGCCGCGCTCCTCCGCATTACGACGACCTCGTGATTAGTCAAGCGGCAGAAGAATGACGCGGCAGATGCTGCGGCAATTGCTGAAGCGGTATTGCGCCCGAACATGCATTGTGTTGCTGTGAAGAGCGCCGAGCATCAAGCGCGCGCTGTAGTTTTCCGAACCCACCAGTGCTTTGTTCGCCAGCGTACGCAACTGATCAATGCGCTGCGGGGTCACTTAGCCGAGTTCGGTCTGGTCTTTCCGCAAGGGCCAACCCATCTCAAGCAAGCAGCGGCCCTGCTGGAGGACGAGACCATCCAGATCCCGGACAGCGTCAGGGAGATGGCCCAACTTTACCTTGATCAGATTGCCCTGCTTACGGCCAAGATCGATGGCCTGACCCTCAGGCTGAGAGGCGCTATAAAAGAAACCCTTGAGATGCGGCGTCTCTGCACGGTGCCAGGTGTGGGACCAGTGACGGCCGGTGCAGTAATGGCGTTTGCTCCGGATCTGCGCACGTTTTCCAGCGGCAGGAACTTTGCCGCCTGGCTCGGCATAGTGCCACGGCAGAGGTCTACGGGTGGCAAGCAACGTCATGGCGGGGTGAGTAAAATGGGCCAGTCCGATATCCGAAAACTGCTGATTATCGGCGCTATGAGCCGGATTCGCTGGATCATCCGAAAGGGCATTTTGCCAGACAACTGGCTTGGACAGCTTGTCGGGCGCAAACCTCGCATGGTTGCGGCTGTTGCCTTGGCCAACAAGATGGCCCGGATCATATGGGCGATCATGACAAGAGAGCAAGATTATCGAATGGCGTGAACCGTCACCTCCTACAGGAGGTAGCGGCGAACGTCTCGGGGTCGTTTGATCCCGGCAAGGAAATCGACTGACGACCTATGCGGCAAGGACTTCAATGTTCAGGACGGGGTAAACCAGTCCCGGGGCTCGAGCACAAAGCTCTTTGAACCGATGTGGCCCCTGTTCTTCGAACTGCATACCGGCCCCGTGGCGCAGGCCACGATCAGAGGCCTGACACACGACCGATAGAAGCAACATGCTGCAAAAGAAATCGGAAGAAAACCCTTGCAAAGTCGGGGGCATCCACACACGC
>NZ_JALPZP010000023.1:0-1279 GCF_041414895.1 Agrobacterium sp. O3.4 | reverse complement strand
TCTCCTTGGCCAGCGCATCTACATCAACGCGCCGATTGGCATAGAGCATGCGGACCTTTTCGGGATCTGCCTTGATATCCCTTTCGTAAGCATCCGCCATTGCTTTCAGCGCCGACCCGGCGTCCGCTTTCTCGACAAGGGAGCCGGTTGCGGCGAGCGTTTCCACGAGCTTCTTGTGATCGCCAGCCTGCAGGGCTTCCACCACAGATTTTTGACTGTCAGGCGTCCAATGTCCCGCCTCGTAGGGCGTTTGGTTCACCGGCTCCATTTGAACAGTAGGACTTTCCTCGCCACGTCCGGCCCTAAGTTCCTCGCGTTTCGCGATCCGGTCGATCGCGGCTGCGTAGTCCGGCGAGACTGGGAATTTGTCCTGATAGAGCTCGCTGCCAGGCTTGCTGAGTTGGCTGGCCAAGATGTGTCTGTCAGCCGTGTCGCTTTGCACGGTGAAAACCTGGGTTCGTTCGTCGGCCTTGCTCAACAGGGCGCTCGCGGCATTTGAGCCGAAAATGGCACTGTGCAAGACATAAACCTGATCGACGCGCCTGCCATCGTCGTGATTTCTGATTTCGTAGGCGGAGCCGATGATTGTCGTGGGCCCCTCAATCTTATAGCCCTTGACACCCCTGTCACCCGGCTCGCCGGTGCTGGCCTCGAAGGTCTTGCTCTGACTGCTGCCATCGGGTTTGAAGGTAACGGATTTGCCTTCGATCTTTTCGATCCGGCCGGCTTCACCGGCAATGAGATTCCTATAGCTGCTAGTGACGCTGAGCCTGTCACCGACCCTGAAACGGATATCCTTGTTGTTAAACGCCTTGAAGCTGACAGGGTCGCCACTCAGGCGACCGGATGCAAGGCCCTGCTTTTCGATCTCTTCGGCAAGCAAATCTACATGATCACGTTTGTTGGCGTAGAGAGCGCGGACTTTCTCGGGGTCCGCACTAATGTCTCTTTCATAAGTCTGCGCTATCGCTTTCAACGTTGATACGAGATTTGTGTTCTCAACAAGGGAGCCGGTTGCGGCTAGCGTTTCCACAAGCTTCTTGTGGTCGCCTGCCTGCAAGGCCTCGACGATTCTTTTCTGGTTATTGACTGCCGCATCGGCAGCGTCGGGCGGCGTTTGGGGCGCCAGGTCTATCGGGGCGGAAGTTTTCTCCTCGCCACGTGCCGCGACAACTTCCTGGCGTTTTGCAATCCGATCGATGGCGGCTGTGTAGTCCGGCAAGGCTGGGAATTTGTCCTGGTAGAGCTCGCTGCCCGGCTTTCCCAGTTGCCTGGCCAA
>NZ_JALPZP010000022.1:0-1319 GCF_041414895.1 Agrobacterium sp. O3.4 | reverse complement strand
TGAATTAGCCCCCGAAAGGCCCGGACATGCTCCCCCACTTAGCTAAGTGTGTAGGAGTAATGTTGGTAATATGACTAGCAGCAATTTTAAGATGGAAGTTCTCTCCGGGCCGGAACGTCGGCGGCGCTGGAGCACGGCAGAGAAGCTGGCGATCATTCAGGAGACCTATGAGGCGGACGCGACGGTTAGCATCGTTGCCCGGCGTCACGGCATCCAGCCGAACCAGTTGTTCGCCTGGCGTAAGCTGGCGTCCCAAGGGGCACTAACGGCGACGGCCGCCGAAGAGGAGGTCGTTCCGGCTTCCGAATACCGGGCGCTTCAGTCCCAGGTGAAGGAGTTGCAACGCCTGTTGGGCAAGAAGACGATGGAGAGCGAAATCCTGAAGGAAGCTCTCGAAATCGCCAACGGCCCAAAAAAACAGATGTTGCGTGCGCTCTCGCTTCCAAGGGGGATTTTGGGATGAAGACCGTCTGCGAGACTTTGGGTGTCGCCCGGTCGAATATCGCCGCGCGTGCCGCAGGCTCCCCTTCCAGAGCCAGAGGACGGCCACCACTCCCGGATCGGGAACTGGTGGAGGAAATCAAGGCCATCATCGCCGACATGCCCACCTACGGCTATCGGCGTGTCCATGCCATCCTGCGCAGGAATGCGCGGAAAGACGGGCGTTCGTGGCCCAATGCCAAGCGCGTTTACCGGGTCATGAAGCTGCACAATCTGCTGCTGGTGCGCCACACCGGAGCGGTCGACAAACGCCTCCACGACGGTCAGGTCGCTGTCGAACGTTCGAACATCCGCTGGTGCTCCGACGGCTTCGAGATCGGCTGCGACAACAAGGAGAAGGTCCGTGTCGCCTTCGCCCTCGACTGCTGCGACCGTGAGGCTATCGCTCATGTCGCCACCACCGAGGGCATCAAGAGCCGGGACGTGCAGGACCTCGTGATCACCGCCGTCGAGAACCGCTTCGGCCGCATCAACATACTGTCCGAACCCATCGAATGGCTCACCGACAACGGTTCCTGCTTCATCGCCAGAGACACCGCATCCTTGCTCCGCGACATCGGCATGGAACCGTGCACGACGCCGGTGCGAAGTCCGCAATCGAACGGAATGGCCGAGGCGTTCGTCAAAACCTTCAAGCGCGATTACGTCTCGGTGAATCCAACCCCAGACGCCGAAACCGTCATGGCGCAACTGCCGTTCTGGTTCGAGCATTACAACAATCTTCACCCTCACAGTGCTTTAGGATATCAGTCACCGCGCGAGTTCATCAGCTCGAAATCTCACACCTGAGCATGTCCGGTCTTTTGGGGGCAACTCCA
>NZ_JALPZP010000021.1:0-1907 GCF_041414895.1 Agrobacterium sp. O3.4 | reverse complement strand
ATGCTTGCGCCATCGGTGCTGTTATTGCTGGTATGGATGATCGTGCCCCTGGCGATGACGCTGTGGTTCTCGTTCCAGAACTACAATCTCCTCAACCCGGCCAATGTCAGCTTTGCGGGCCTGTTCAATTACCAGTATTTCTACACCGACCCGGCCTTCTTCCAGTCGATCTGGAACACGTTGCTGATCGTCGGCGGCGTGCTTGCGATCACCGTCATCGGCGGCATCGCCATTGCGCTTCTGCTCGACAATGACATTTTCGGCCAGGGCATCGTGCGCATCATGATCATCTCGCCCTTCTTCGTCATGCCGCCGGTGGCCGCATTGGTGTGGAAGAACATGATCATGCATCCCGGTTACGGCGTGCTCGCCGATCTGTCGCGCTTCTTCGGCCTGCAGCCGGTCGACTGGTTTGCGCAGTTTCCGCTGCTCTCCATCATCATCATCGTCGCCTGGCAATGGCTGCCCTTTGCGACGCTGATCCTGCTCACCGCGCTGCAGTCGCTCGATGGCGAGCAGAAGGAAGCCGCCGAGATGGATGGCGCCAACTTCGTCAACCGCTTCATCCATCTGACCCTGCCGCATCTGTCGCGCGCCATCACCGTCGTCATTCTCATCCAGACGATCTTCCTGCTTGGCGTCTACGCGGAAATCCTCGTCACCACCAATGGCGGACCGGGTTATGCCTCCACCAACCTCGCCTTCCTCATCTATCGCACCGCACTTCTGGGGTACGACGTCGGCGGCGCTTCGGCCGGCGGCATCATCGCCGTCATCCTCGCCAATATCGTCGCCATCTTCCTGATGCGCGCCGTCGGCAAGAACCTCGACCGGTAAAGGGGAAACATCATGGCCCGCAAGACAACCACACGTGCGAAGATCGGCTTTTCCATCGCGGCCTGGGCCGTGGCGTTGCTGCTGTTCTTCCCGATCCTCTATGCCTTCCTCACCTCGCTCAAGACCGAGCCGGAGGCAATCGCCGGCTTCAGCCTCATTCCCTCGGGCACGCTTGAGAATTACGTGACGGTCCAGACCCAGCGCGATTACTTCAAGCCGTTCATGAACTCGGTGGTGCTGTCGCTCGGCTCGACGATCATCGCGCTGATCATCGCCATTCCCGCCGCCTGGGCCATGGCGTTCTCGCCGACCAAACGCACCAAGGACATCTTGATGTGGATGCTCTCCACCAAGATGATGCCGGCCGTCGCCGTGCTGGTGCCGATCTATCTGCTCTTCCGCAATGCCGGCCTGCTCGATACCCGCATTGGCCTCACCATCATGCTCACCTTCATCAACCTGCCGATCGTCATCTGGATGCTCTACACCTACTTCCGGGAAATCCCCGGTGAGATCCTCGAGGCAGCCCGCATGGATGGCGCATCCCTGTGGAATGAGATCGTGCATGTGCTCACACCAATGGCGGTGCCGGGCATTGCCTCGACGCTGCTCTTAAACGTCATCCTTGCCTGGAACGAAGCCTTCTGGACCATCCGGCTGACGACCACCAATGCAGCCCCGCTGACGGCCTTCATCGCCTCCTTCTCGAGCCCACAGGGGCTGTTCTGGGCAAAACTCTCGGCCGCCTCGATGATGGCGATCGCCCCCATTCTCGTCATCGGCTGGTTCTCGCAGAAACAACTCGTGCGTGGCCTGACCTTTGGCGCCGTGAAATAAGGAACGACAAACATGGGCAGCATTTCCCTTCAGAACGTGTCCAAGCTCTTCGGTGAGGCGAAAGTCATCCCGTCGATCGATCTTGATATCAACGACGGCGAGTTCGTCGTCTTCGTCGGCCCGTCGGGCTGCGGCAAGTCCACGCTTCTGCGCCTCATCGCCGGGCTGGAGGACGTCTCCGGCGGCAAGATCGTCATCGACGGCAATGACGCCACCGAAAAGGCCCCGGCCGA
>NZ_JALPZP010000020.1:0-3030 GCF_041414895.1 Agrobacterium sp. O3.4 | reverse complement strand
TGCCGTTCTGGTTCGAGCATTACAACAATCTTCACCCTCACAGTGCTTTAGGATATCAGTCACCGCGCGAGTTCATCAGCTCGAAATCTCACACCTGAGCATGTCCGGTCTTTTGGGGGCAACTCCAACCAAAACCATGAAATTCTCTTGCAATGTTAAGACATTCAATGATTGATTGCTGGCATCGAGAGTTTGCTAGTCCTCTGTCAATAATGGTGAGCCTAGCATAGAATTTCTGTAGGCTATCCATATCAGGAAGGTAACAAAGTAAGTGTCCCTGTGGAGTAGAAAGCTCAACTCCAGCAACAACAAGTATTCCAGTTCCATGTGAAGCTTTTATTGTTGCTTCAACATTTGAGATTTCATTGTGGTCTGTCACCGCAATAAGCGACAAACCTTCTCTTTTCGCAGTTTCCACAATATTTAGAGCTGTCATGGTTTCATCGCGTACATCATGTGATGCGCCAAAAGAGTGGATATGCAAATCCGCTCTATGAAATCGCGCTCCCGTTGGAAGCGACAAAACCGCGTCTTCAACACTGAAATACTCGTTATCCATTATTCCCCCCCAAGCAATGCTATCTATTTATAGTAGAGTAGTGTGCGCTTAACAACTGACTGGTGATATTTCACTTTGGGAAAGATTTTTATTTTCCCATTCATCCCCGCCCTGTTTTCCTGACCTATACTGCCTCTGTTCCGTAGATGAACCGGGAAGCATTCCGGTTTGAAGCGGGGCTAGCGCTGGTTGTGAGAGAAGACGTCTCTCTCATATTTCGGGGACTGACAGGAAAAGTCCTCGGGCAATGGCCGAAGGAGAGATGGTTTGGTTTGTGGTGGGCCTTTCTCTTTCTCTGAAGTTCGTTGGCTGAAGGATTGGCTTTGCATGTATAAATCGCTGATGCGGGGCACTGATAAGTGTCTTGATTTCCCCAGGTGGCAATTTTCAGTGCCCCGTTGCAATGCCCATTGAGCAGAAAGGCTGATGGGAAAAGAGATGAAGCTCAAGACACGGTCGCAACTGCGTCGCGTGGTAGGAAAGGTGTGTTCAAATGGGTTTCTATGAAACGTACGTTCTTGCAGCTCGTGCAGATACAGCCCTGATGAGGCGAAGGGTGGCGAAGATTATGAATCGTCGGCGCAAGAAGCAATATTTACACAGCCAGAAGAAGAATTTGGATTTGGAAACCGAGATGAAGAGGGGAGTACCCCTTCGACCCGGGAGGATTCCATAAATATATATTTATATAGATATATACGCAGAAACATATAAAATATATGCTGCGTTGAATTGTATAGGAATATTGAGGGCGAATGAAAATCCGTGACCAGAATCTTGCTTTTACGGCCTGAAATTTGCGGATTGCGGGACGATAGTGTGTAAATATATGATTTTTATGTTGAAATTACCGACATGGTTGGAGAATGATTATGCGCGGAAATTATATAAGTGAGATGGAATTGATTAAAGCGGAGATCGGATTCGGGTGGCGACCAATCATAATAACAATATCATGATATTGTTATTATGATTGGTCGCCACCCGAATCCGATCTCCGCTTTAATCAATTCCATCTCACTTATATAATTTCCGCGCATAATCATTCTCCAACCATGTCGGTAATTTCAACATAAAAATCATATATTTACACACTATCGTCCCGCAATCCGCAAATTTCAGGCCGTAAAAGCAAGATTCTGGTCACGGATTTTCATTCGCCCTCAATATTCCTATACAATTCAACGCAGCATATATTTTATATGTTTCTGCGTATATATCTATATAAATATATATTTATGGAATCCTCCCGGGTCGAAGGGGTACTCCCCTCTTCATCTCGGTTTCCAAATCCAAATTCTTCTTCTGGCTGTGTAAATATTGCTTCTTGCGCCGACGATTCATAATCTTCGCCACCCTTCGCCTCATCAGGGCTGTATCTGCACGAGCTGCAAGAACGTACGTTTCATAGAAACCCATTTGAACACACCTTTCCTACCACGCGACGCAGTTGCGACCGTGTCTTGAGCTTCATCTCTTTTCCCATCAGCCTTTCTGCTCAATGGGCATTGCAACGGGGCACTGAAAATTGCCACCTGGGGAAATCAAGACACTTATCAGTGCCCCGCATCAGCGATTTATACATGCAAAGCCAATCCTTCAGCCAACGAACTTCAGAGAAAGAGAAAGGCCCACCACAAACCAAACCATCTCTCCTTCGGCCATTGCCCGAGGACTTTTCCTGTCAGTCCCCGAAATATGAGAGAGACGTCTTCTCTCACAACCAGCGCTAGCCCCGCTTCAAACCGGAATGCTTCCCGGTTCATCTACGGAACAGAGGCAGTATAGGTCAGGAAAACAGGGCGGGGATGAATGGGAAAATAAAAATCTTTCCCAAAGTGAAATATCACCAGTCAGTTGTTAAGCGCACACTACTCTACTATAAATAGATAGCATTGCTTGGGGGGGAATAATGGATAACGAGTATTTCAGTGTTGAAGACGCGGTTTTGTCGCTTCCAACGGGAGCGCGATTTCATAGAGCGGATTTGCATATCCACTCTTTTGGCGCATCACATGATGTACGCGATGAAACCATGACAGCTCTAAATATTGTGGAAACTGCGAAAAGAGAAGGTTTGTCGCTTATTGCGGTGACAGACCACAATGAAATCTCAAATGTTGAAGCAACAATAAAAGCTTCACATGGAACTGGAATACTTGTTGTTGCTGGAGTTGAGCTTTCTACTCCACAGGGACACTTACTTTGTTACCTTCCTGATATGGATAGCCTACAGAAATTCTATGCTAGGCTCACCATTATTGACAGAGGACTAGCAAACTCTCGATGCCAGCAATCAATCATTGAATGTCTTAACATTGCAAGAGAATTTCATGGTTTTGGTTGGAGTTGCCCCCAAAAGACCGGACATGCTCAGGTGTGAGATTTCGAGCTGATGAACTCGCGCGGTGACTGATATCCTAAAGCACTGTGAGGGTGAAGATTGTTGTAATGCTCGAACCAGAACGGCA